>NZ_JBBOSL010000002.1:0-22164 GCF_038005105.1 Mammaliicoccus sp. FSL K6-3158 | reverse complement strand
TCATTATCAAAACTTAATTTTTGAAGTTCTAATACATTATTCATGATATCTCACCTCCTTATAAAGAAATAAAATACTTAACAATGATTACTTACTGTAGATGTAAATGCGCCAGTTGTTGTTACTGTCCATGTAGTAGTAATTGTTCCTTCTAATGCTTGCCCTTTACCATCATTATCAAAACTTAATTTTTGAAGTTCTAATACATTATTCATGATATCTCACCTCCTTATAAAGAAATAAAATACTTAACAATGATTACTTACTGTAGATGTAAATGCGCCAGTCGTTGTTACTGTCCATGTAGTAGTAATTGTTCCTTCTAATGCTTGCCCTTTACCATCATTATCAAAACTTAATTTTTGAAGTTCTAATACATTATTCATGACATCTCACCTCCTTTATATAAATATTATTTCAACATACTCATAAAGTTGTTAGGATTTATTAATGGCAACCAATATAATGGATTATTATTTTCTATGGATAAAATCCCCATGATTATTCCAGCACTTCCACTATATACATCGTCTGAGATTCTGTATGAAAACTGACCCGCATATTTATAATGATTGTTTCTGTCTATTATAAACATTTCTATCAAATTTAGAATTTTTGAACACGCTTCTTTTTTGGCATTATCTTCCTTAATTAAAGTAGGTATAATTAAAAAACTTCCCGCTCCATCAAACAAACCACCTGTTATAGTTGATCGTATAGTAGAAAGATTTGCTATAGATGATAATTCTGTTTTAAAAACTTCTTTTTTACTAACAAAATTATAAAACCATAATGCAATTCCTAAACCTATAGACCCTCCAGAAATATAAGGAAGTGCTCTACCTTTACTATCTATTGTTTGATACACTCTAGAAGTTAAATCAAATAGTCCATATTTTAAATCATTGTCTAATAATTTTTTTGACTTTACTAAGTATTTCTGGTTATTAGTAGTAGCATATAGCGAGGAATAAAATAAAGATATTCCCGCATAGCCATCTATTAATCCCGTATTAGTTGCAGCCCAATCAGTACCTATAATGAGATTTATATCTTCTGGAATATTATCCCCTAGTTTTATTGCCATATCCAAAAATGCTTTGTTACTAGTTTCTAGGTATAGACTAATTAAAAACAAACCTATTCCTGAAGTTCCAGAACGAAGTGAATAGTCTTTTAATAACAAAGAATTTATATATATGTCTTTTATGGTTTCAAAAACTAAATCTTCATATCCAAAATCGTATAATAATGATAAAGTACTAGTTTTTCCATTAATTAATCCTGATTCAATATTATTTTTCTTAATTTCTTCAATTAGATATCTCTCTATCCAATCATTTACTAAATGATTATTGCAATCATTTTTTGATAGTGCTATACCAGCTCCAACACCACCGTTTAAATAGTTATATCTACCAAATTGCATTTCGTTTTGTCGAACGTCTCCATATATAAATCTTTGATCATTAGTCAAATTTTTAGTTATACCCTTTAATAATTTGTGTTTCAAAGCATTTGCTTCTTTATATTTTAATGATGAATTATTTTTAGAACCATTTAATTCAAATATTTTTTGGTTGCAATTTTCTATTGTTTCAATAATAAAATTCCCAAAAGAAGTTGAATAGTTTTTTCTAATCCATTCTAAGTGCTTTTTTTCTAATTCTTCGTCTAAATCTTCAGAATTTATAATAGGTAAAACCATATATTTTATAATTTTTTTTAAACCAAACCAATCATGTGCAGAATTATTTTTAATTTTAGTTGATGAAAACCCAACTGTCATTAAGCCAGGTTTATCTGTTGAATCAGCTAAAAGAGCAGTTTCAAAATCAATTAATTTAATTTCAAGATTTTTTTTAATTAAAACATTTGCAGGTTGCATATCCATCATTGCTATATTTTTTCTACTCATCTTATCTACAACATTGATAAGATTAATAATAATTTTTTCAACTTTATTCTCATAATTTAATATTTCCTCTTCATCTTCATAAAATGGGAAATTGAGGGATATCCATTTTTTTAAATCACTACCTTCTATATATTCCTCAACTAAAAAGTAGTGTTCCCACTCTTTAAATCTATCAATAATGTTTACAATACCTTCTATTTCTTTCAATTGTACTAAAGCATTGTATTCTGAATCCTGTCTAGATAGTGCATCTTTGTATTTCCCATCTAACCCAGCTTGTGGTCTTGCTTCCTTTATAATAACTGATAAATCATCACTCTTTCTTTTTGCAAAATATACTCCTCCTGCATTACTAAAACTCAGTGCATTTTGTATATTATATTCGTCCAATTTACTACTTTTTTCTTTTTCTATAGAAGTATTTAATGATTCTAAATGTTGATTGAATTTTTTCGCAAAATCCGGAACTTTATAGTACGGGGTTCTTTCATCCTTTATCAAAGTTCCATCGGGTGTTTTAATACATAGTTCACCTAAATCATTAGTAATGTTAATAAATCCACCATATCTATAATATATATTTGTCTTTTTCCACCTTTTATCACTTAAAATATAAGGCCCTTTTTCCATTCCACTTAGTTTATCTTCTAATATGTATACTATATCTAAAAATTCAGATTCATTCGTAGGATATATAGTGACAAATTTTCCTGATGAAGATCTGGAAGCTGTTTTAGAATTCATTAACATATAACTTTCTCTATCTTTTAAATGCTTGAATCCTATATTTCTTTTAAAACAAGTTTCTGCAACTATATTTAATGTTTTATCTACATCTCTATATGTACAAGAAATATGTATTTTCCAACCTTGCTCCGGCAATTTAGACTCAAGGTTATGGTAATATTTCCATACACTTTCATCAGAAATTATTGTGGTGAAATTCCTTGGATGCTCCAGTGTAATATTATAAGAATTATCCTCATTCTTATCATTTTTTTCAAAAAAATCTATCCCCGGTTTTAAATAAAAATTATATAAAGTATTATCCTTCATAACAAATCACCTTTCTAAAATTCTTTTTTAAAATATATGACTTTAGATATATAGTACGATACTAAAAATATAATCATTCCTAAAAATATATAAATCATAGGTATAGTAAAGTGTGTGTCTTTAACTATTAAAGGAAATATTTTTTGAAATTGCTTAATCAATTCTTGAATAATAAAAACAAATAAAAGCCCACTCATGCCACCACCAATAACAATAGCATCTGATTTTTCTGGTCCTAATAAATACAAAAGTGGGAATACTAAACTACCTCCAAATAGCACTATAAATATCCCTAAACTTGCGGAATTTAAAAAATTCAAATTTTCTTCTTTTGCAAAAAAATTTTCGTAAACAAAAAATATAAAAAAGGATGCAATAACTCCTATACTTGAATTAACAAAATAGAAAATATAATGACTGGTTACTATATTTTTTTTACTAACAGGTAAAGTCAATACATATCTATCATATCCAGAACTATTTTCTTTTTTTATTATTTCTAAGGAAGGTAATGAAGTTAATAATAAGATGATCATTATAGCTATTGACAATGACTTTTCTGATGAAAACCAAAGTAATATAAAAGCAACTAAACTAGCAATTAATGTATAAGATAAAACACTTCTATATACTAGGTAATAGTTTGTAAGTAACAAACCTTTCATTTTAATCACCTCCTGTAAGTAATAAAACCATTTCCTCTAAATCAATAGCTCTATAATCAAGGTTTTTAGGTATATTAGATTTATCTGAAATAAGTATTTTTTTCTTGTTATTATGCAAATTTGTTTGAAAAATAATTATGTCTTTTTTTATAGTTTTCAAATCTTCTACCTCAACAATAGCATAATTTTGCATAATATTTTCTTTGCTATCTTTCAAAATTATTTCACCCTTTTTTAAAATAATTAAGTGCGTTGCTATCTTTTGAACATCGCTTAATATATGAGAAGATAATAAAATACCTCCATTATTTCTTTCATTATAGACTTGTAATTTTTCAAGCAATTTATTTCTTGAGATTGGATCTAAACCTCCTGTTGCTTCGTCTAATAATAATACTTTGGCATTATGAGCTATTGCGATAGAAATTGAGAGTTTCATAGACATTCCTCGAGATAAAGTCGTTACTTTTTTGTTTAATGGTAAGTCGAATTCTTGAAGTAAGTCAAAGTACTCTTTTTCATTCCACTCATTGAATATTTTTTGAAAAACTTTATTTAACTGTTTAGCAGTCAAGTCTGATGGTAAATTAATAGCATCAAAAACTGTTCCTATTTGATTTTTTAAATTTATGTTTAAATCTATATCTTCATTGAAAAATAAAACTAATCCTTCATCTTTTGACATAAGGTTTAACAAAGTTTTGAATGTTGTAGATTTGCCTGCTCCATTTTCTCCTATAAATCCTACAATTTCCCCTTCATTAATTTCAAAACTCAAATTATCTAAAATTTTTTTATTATCTATACTTTTACTAAGATTTTCAACTTTGAGTAGATTCATCATTTTTCCTCTCTAACAATTAAAATTTAACACAAATAGTTATAATTAACACAATTTTCACATATTTTTATATATATGTAAACTATTTTAATGTTAAAATAGTGTAAAAATATTTATATTATTGAGCAAAATACTTATGATTTATAACATATCTGGAGGTAATTATTATGAATAATATTAAAAAAATACATTCTGAATTCGCTGATTTTTATGTATTTAACACTGAAAAATTTAATACTATTTTACTTTTTTTTACTTTAGAACTGCCTTTATCTAAATTTTCCGAAGAAGATATTCCATATGTTCATTTATTGCCTTATATACTAAGAAAGAAACTGTATGATTCTAAAAATTTAACTAAATGTTCTTATGTTCGTGATATAGTAGTCAACACCGAAAAAAAAGGAGAAAACTTTTTTATATATTTCGAAATTGAAGTTCCTTCAGAAAAATTAATTTCACAGAAAAATATTTTAAAAGAAGGTATAGATTTACTAGTTAATTTAATTTTTCAACCTATATTTGAGAACAATAAAATTCAAGAGGTAGAGATAGAATATTCAAAAATAGAATTAAAAAAACAAATAGACATTTACTCCTCAGATACGTTTATTTCTTCTAATATTCGAATATTAGAAGAAATGTATCCTAATGATTTATATATAAAATCTATTTATAAATACAAAAACCTTTTAACAGAAAATATATGTATCGCACACATAAATAAAATTTATGAGTATATCATAAGCATATCTGAAAAAAATTTATATTTAATAGGATCTATAGATACTAAACAAATAGACATAGCAATTGATGAAAACAAAAATTATAAAATTTACGCTAATAATCATTTAAATAAAAATATAGAAAAAATTAATAATTTGAATAATCGAAAAACTAAATATGTTTTAGAAGAAGATGAAATTAATCAAGGGAAATTACTAGTAGGTATCAAAACACTTACAAGGAATGATTATAAATCACTAGTTACACTTAAACTAGCAAATGGTATTTTAGGAAAATTCCCTACATCACTTCTTTTTTCAGCTTTAAGAGAGAGAGAGCATTTGTGTTATTTCGTCAATTCACAGATAAATTTCGACAAGAATCATATAATCATAACTGTGAGTACTAACTATTCAAATTATGTTGATTTAATTAATAAAATAGAAAATGAGATTACTAAATTAAAATCTCAGGGGATATCTGATGAATTATTTAATCAAACTAAATTACAATTTATCAATTTATATAAAGAAGGTTTAGATAATCCGAAAGGTATATTAAACAAAGTTATTGATTATAAAAATTTTAAACTGGAATCCCTAGAAGAAGAAATGGAAATAATAAATTCTATAACAATAGATGATATTATCGAAAATACAACTACATGGTCTATAGATACAATATATCAGTTGAATAACGGAGGGCATATATGAAAAACTTAAAAATTGATACTACAAATAAACTTTATTATGAAAAATTAGATAATGGAATGGATATATATATATATTATATTCCTGAACATTATAAAACTGTGGCAAATTTAACAGTGAAATTTGGATCTATTAATGAGTACTTTGAAGATCAAGAAGGAGCAATTACATTACCAATGGGAACCGCTCATTTTCTAGAACATCAAATGTTTGAAAATAAGAATGAGAATATATTTAGTTTATTTTCTAATCAAGGTTCAAAAATAAATGCCTTTACTAATATAAAATATACAAGTTATAGTATATCTACTGCTACAAATATCAATGAGAATATTCATAATTTAATTGAAATGGTTCATAATTTAGATATTAGTGAAGAACATATCGATAAAGAGAAGAAAATAATCTTACAAGAATTAAATTTATATCAAGATAATATAGACTGGTTATCAAGATATTCAATTTTACAACTATTATTTAATGATTCTCCTATATGTAACCATATAGGAGGAACATTAGACTCAATTCAAAAAATTGATATAAGTATTTTAAAACGTAGTCATCAATACTTTTATACTCCAAGCAACATGAAGCTCTTTATAGCTAGTCCAATGAACCCCAGTAATTTACTTGATATAGTAAAGAACTCACAAATAATAAATAAAAATATTGAAGTTAAGCCTAACATTTCTCCACCTGCAACTAATAAGTTAGAAAATAAAAGAATTAAACTACAGATAAAAACATCTAAAGTTTATATTGGTTATCGATTAACAAATTTAAAATTTGTTAATTCTCTTTTAAAAAACGAGATAATATTGGATATTGCATTTGAAGTTCTGTTTAATAATAACTGTGAAAATTTTCGGGAATTCAAATTAAACAACTTAATATCTAGCTCAATTCAATGGGATATAAATTTAGAAGAGGAATTTGGCTATATCATAATAAACTTTGAAAGTGATGAGCCTTATGAAGCCCAAAATAACATAGCAAAATTTATTGAAAATAACTTTAAAAATGGCATGAATAGTGAAATTTTTAATTCTACAAAATCAATGAGAATAACTGAAACACTTAGCAAATTTAATTCTATTGAGTATATTTCAAATAAGTTTTCACAATATGCATTTAAAAATGAAAACATACTAACAAGTATACAAATTATAAATAACCTTGAAGAATATGATGTAATTAGCGCTGTAAAAGATTTATTAAATCCATGCAATAAAAGTTATTTGATAATAGAGGGTAAGTAAATGGCAACTTGTAGAAATATTTCTACAAAAATAATTATAATATAGTCAAAAACGAATGTTATTGAGACAAAATTTTAATAATTATACAAGAAAAGAGAGTGTAAATTCGCACTCTCTTTTCTTGTATAATTATTAAAATCTCAATTCAATGTTCTAATATGAGATATGAGACACTGTGAGAGTCTCTCATTTGCATTGACAATTCATTTATCAAGATAATACCTTATTACTTTTAATTCTATAAACTGTCTGTCTTGTAATATTAACCTCTTTCGCAATTTTACTAATTGCTTTGCCTTCTTCTAACATTTCGACAACTCGATGATAAATAACACGTTTTTGAGGATCTTTCGCATTCGGTGAATAGAGTAAGGGACGCCCTTTGTATACGCCTTTTTCTTTTGCAACTTGAATACCTTGTGCTTGTCGACGTTTACTTTCATTTCTCTCTTGTTCTGAAACCATTGCTAAGATTTGAATGATTAAATCTTTCATAAACTTATCTAGTAAAGGATTACCAATCACTTCGTTCATCATAGGTAGACTTGTAATCATTAACTGCACGTCTTTTTCTTTTAAATAATTCACAGTTTCAATAATTTCATCATAGTTACGTCCCAAACGATCAATAGACTCCACAACGAATCGATCTCCCATTCTTACAAAATTGAGTACTTCTTGAAATACAGGTCTATTTTCCACTGATTTTCCAGACTGTTTCTCTGTAAGGATTTTCTCCACACCAAACGCCTTTAAATTATCCAATTGTCTTTCTAAATTTTGATCTATCGACGATACTCTCGCATAACCTATAATCATTAATCTTCACTCCATAATTAATATACACCCTAATCATACATTTGAATTGCAATAATTTCAACAACTCATTTTGTATGATTAGGGTGTACCCATAATTATATAATTACATTCATAAACTAAAGTATTCTCAAATAAATATTTAAGTTTTGATTTTATCTTATACAAATTATTTCTAGTTAGTCCTTAAGCTTATTATATTCATCAATTTCTTTTTTCATGAGAACAAGGAAAGGTTGTTCTTTGATATTTTTAAGTATTTGACTTCCGGGAATATTGTTATTAATAATAACCTTACTAAGTATTTTATAAGCTGTATTTACTAAATCTTCATTTATATCATTCAATTTAATAGTTTTTATGTTATTAGGGTCGTAATCTTTATTCCCTTGTAATATAGACATACAGATATATACTATATGATGAACAAAATTAGATTTTGAAAATTGATCAGAAACAATTGTTATATTTCCTTTATTGTATAAATTAATACTATCGTATATTTTATAACAACGGTAATAGATATCATAATCTTGTTTTGGATCATCAATTTTAAAAATCTTATTATATTTATCATCTTTCAGTAGTTTTCCTGGATTATTTCTTGTGAATACGGGATCTTTAAACATAATTGTATATACATATTTCGCTAAATCAAATAATGTTATTATATCTTTTTTATTCATTCTGCGATTAGTATAATATTTATCTTTTCTTTGATAAAACTTTCCTTTTGTTTTGAAATGTAACTCAATGTTTTTTTGAACTTCATCATTAGCACGTATATCTTTATCTCTAATTTCATTTTGTCTATTAGTAGCTTTTGTTATATCTAATTCGATCCCCTCTTCTTCAGGATCTATCCTTATTATTTTTATAAAAACAGATCGATTTTCTTCACCTAATTTTTCATTATTCTCTTGAAAATAGTTGAAAATAGAATATGATGTTTGTAGACCATTTACAATTTGTGGATTCTTTATAGTGATTTTTTTAGCTGAGCTCGACTCATTAATTTCTTCAGCAATTATAGTAATACCATTGTTTAACCACCAAAATTGTAAATCCTTTCTTTCTTCTAAAGTATTAATAATATCTTTATTAACATTTGATTTCCCTTTATAATCTCTGATATTATGTTCAAATAATTTAGTATTTATACCTCCATCATCATCTTTAATAAAATCATAAAACTGTTGTATAGGAATTAAAGAAATTAATGCTTCAGTTTCATCGGTTTCTTCATTAACTTCGGCACTATATTTATCTATTTTTTTAAAATGATACTCATATTCTCTTTCTTTTGATAACGAATTAAATATATCTGAGGACGTGTATATCTTATAATTAGAATTTTTCACAAAATCATGGTCAGATATTGAATTTTTCAGTGTTTCAAATCTTTGCGTTAAATCGTTAGCATTATCTAGCTGATGCTTATCAAACAATCCAAAATAATAGAATATGACATTTATTCTTCCCTTAGGTAATATTTTTTCTGTTATTTTTTGAAATAACTCTATGTTAGCAATAATTTCTTCATTATAATGATCAGGTTTTTCATATTTAAAGAAATTTCTTGTCAATTCGATTAGTCGCGTAGGCACAGCAGAATCTAATTTATCAGTTTCTTTAATTTGTATAAAATGTATTTCTACTTCTGCATTATCATCTAATTGATCAACATCTTCCGAACTAAGTATGTACTGACCATTATTTATAAAAAATATATAGTCTGCTCCTCCATCCCCATAATTATCAGTTTTAATTCTACTTAATTCTATATTGTTAAAATCATAGAAAAATGTATCAAATAATAACTCATCAAAATTGTCATCATAATCTTCTACTTGCTGATTTTTTATAGTTCCTTTAATAATTTGATTCGCTTCTATTTTCCCTTTGCCCTTTTTCATTTCATTACCTTCCCTCATCAATTTTTGTAATTACTTATAAGAATACCCTTTCTTTATATTGAGCACAATGATTATATTTTGCATTTCTACCCGCTGTGGTGTTATAATGCAATTAACAAGAATATCTGCATTTGATGCACCAAACCCCTCACTATTCTCAGTAGTGAGGGGTTTTTTTGTGTGGCTTAGTCGCCTATTTTACTTATCATCACGTTTGCGAAGCCAATACGCAAAGAATGCGACAATGCAACCACTTGCTGCTGTGGTCATGATGTGAACAAGAATATCTGTCATTTTCTGCACCTCCTCTCTACGTCAAATAGACGCCTGAGAGATAGGCGACTCCATTATTATACCATCTGTATCTTTTGAAGCATATCTACTTCCGATAAGTTGAATTATGTTTATCAAAGCTAAAATTCACAATTAATTCTTTTTAAATAATGATTTATAGGTAATATAAGAAATATAATAAAGTTCAATTATCAGTATCATAGGCAAAGTAAATATCCCTATATACATGAATAAATCTGTGGTTTTTTCTAAATGATTGAATGATTTTATAACATCTAATACATTACAAATTAAATAGACAGTTGGAATAGTTGATATTAAAGCAAATATAAAAATCTTTAATGCTTTACTTTTATCTCTCAATGTTAGAAGGATATCTTCAATTTCTTTAATAGCTATCTGCGATTTTTTAATTTTGTATTCAAATTTCAGTTCACCAATCCCTGTAACATCTTTCTCAGTTTGGGACCCTTGATAATCACTTAAAATCAGCTTATCTCTTCCATTAATCTGCATTCTATCAACTACTTCTCTTTTTATAATATTATTGCCCATAATTTCTATAAAGTATTTACTATACCTTTTTTTAATAAAAAAAGGTAATAGTACTATTGGGAATAGCATAGCATATATAATTATTACAATTACAAATCCACCGATGTTATCCCAAGTAGACAAATACTTAGAAACCTCATCGGTAGGATATGCTTTTAATGAAAATGAAATCATTATTAATAAATAAGTTAAAGCTGCAACGGTGATCAAAATAAATAACCATAAATTTTTGAATATCATTTTAAATTTCTCGACTTTTTTACTTTGGTGTAAGTAATTTTTATTTAAGCCTTTAATAATCGTTACTATAGCTGGTATTAAAATAACAATCCAAATATCTTTGAAATTATTAAAGATATTTAATAGTATTTCAATATCTCTAAAATTCATGACTTAAAACCTCCTCTTTAAACATTCAAATTTGATTAAGTTCTTAATTTAGAAGCTCTATATTTTATATTCTACTGATTTGTTCTATTTATTACCGTTAAAAACATACTAAATTAAAATTTATATGATGTTTTTATCATTGCTATTGCTTATTTTATTGATTCACTAATTTTTTGAGAACATTACTTATAGCTAAATAAAGATGATCAATATGTTCTTTTGTATGATGAACAAAAAATCTCTGGGAAAAATTTTCAAAAAGCAGAGTAAATAGAATGACTCTTTATAGAATAGTTAAAAATAATGATTAAAATAATAGATATAATTTTTGGATGTTATCATCAAAAGCTGATATTTATAAATGTAAATTTAATAAAAATAAATTAACAGAAATTGAAAGATTACCATTTAGTATAATATTTATATCTTCAATAAAAATTCTAAATCATTATATCAAACCTAAAAACATGAATGGAAAAATAGGTCAGTTGGTAATAATATAATCTTGCTAGTTATGAATTAATTGGTATCTTATAAATACCTTTAATATAATGGTACATACTTAAAAACAATTGAATAAAGTAAAGAATTCACCTTAATAACTCAATATGAAATCAATAAATTAGTGAACCATTTACAACCATTTATGATGACATTGAAAAAAATCAGAAAAGTATAAGTCATTAAAAGTTAATAAAAAATACTAGATATATTAAAATCAGAATCTCAAGATGATGATTATTAAGAAGAATAATTAAAATTATTATTTACCACTGTTCGTATAAAATCAGTGGTTATTTTTTGTAAATTTATGCTCAATAAAAGAATCTAGAAGCCAAATTTTAGAATCTATCAGAATCTAAAAATTTATAAACCGTGATATGATAGTCTTGTAAAGAATCTAGATACAAGTTACCTCAATGCCACCGCACTAAAATTATAATATTACACAATTGAAACATTATAATCTTTACCAATTATTGAAACCATTGATATAAGAGACTTTAATCAATTCTCGTTTTAGTTCATATGACCTAAGGGAATGAGAAAAATACCTCAGCTATGCTGAGTGACACGCTAGTGGCATTGTATCCCCTTATGCTCTTAGGTTAGAATCTCAAAAGAAGTTATAAGAGAAGATAACCTTATATAAATATAATGGATAACTATTAAAATTAATTTGATTTGTCTCATTCAAACGATATATTAAAGTGAATAATTCTTAGTATTTTAAAATTATTTCATGGCATTTAAGGGCCTATTAATAAAATAACCATGTAATATTTCTAAAGAAAATATTACACAGAGGGGAACATTAGATTTAATTTGTGCTAATAATAATTTCCCTTTTTCATTTTTTATTTTGTGATTTATTGAGTCACTTTAATTTAAAATTTACTCTTCCACCCAATTCATTTCCTATTCAATTTCTAAAATATTAGTGGATTTTTCTGTATAGATAATTTGTCATCTTATCATCAGGTAATAACATCATAATTATGAAGTTATATTCAGATAAATCAAATTTATGTAAAGAAGTATAGTGATTTAAATTCATTATCTTATTATGTAGGCATACATATTCTTTATAACCTTATTTATTTTTGATATTATATAAGATGATAAAAACAAATCACAAGTAACATGTGATTTGTTAATTCACTATAACTATACTAACTTTATAATTGGAGGTTTTGATTTTGACAGATGAGAAAACATTAAAAGAAAAAATTCAATATTTTTATTTAAATGGTGGGACATATGACGAAGTTGAAATTGATTTTGGGGAATCTCAAGGAAAAGAAGAAAATTAACGGATATTATCAGTCACTATCTGTCATTGTATGAATAATCTTGATTACTAGTGTTAAAATTTCAATATTTTTAAAAAAAATTAAGATAAAGGTATCAAATCCCCTCGACAATCACATGTTACATGTAACATGTGATTGTCGAGGGGATTTACTTTTCAACTAAAATAAAAGGACTTGCTATTATGATGTAAGAAAATGTTTCTCATGAAACAAATTTAACACAATAGGTATTGAACCAAATCTTTTAATATCAAAATTATCAATGGATTTAGAAGATAATATTTAGTAGCTGGCCACAAAGCGTAGTAGATTAATTTAGATTATAAATACATTTCAATCATTCAATTAGATGTTATAATGTTGAGCAGGGCAAGTTGGATAGATGGTGGCTAATCTCATTGAAGTGAGGTGATGCCTATGATTTATATAAATGGCTTCAACTTCTTTTCAAGAAAGGAGTAGCATGTCTGATTATGAAATGCTTATGGTTGTTATTGCAATCATTGGCTTAGTATTAATTAGAGATATAGATCAAAAAAAATAACCATTCCCAACTTTTGACCGAGTAGAATGGTTATTTAATACTATTCAAAAAGCCACCGTCTATATAACGGGCCTTGGAGGGGTAACATGCGCTAACATGTTGCCTCTTTTTTTGTTGCTCTTAATGACACTTTTACATTAACACAAAAAAGCAATCATTTTCAATTATAATGATTTTAATATTTCTGTATTTTTCTTATCAAGATGATCTATATATCCTCCTGTTAAACCAGTCAATAGAATAAACGGTAAAACAATCATAGGATTATTATACATATCCGTTAAAGCAAATATAGTGCAGGCAAATATGGATATAATGACAAAATGTATGATTCTTATGACTACATTTCGTTTAAATATATGTTGATTAATGGCTTTATATTTATTTTCAAGTATTGTTAAAAAAACTTGAAAAACACCAAATGTAGAAATAAAACCTATGAAAGAAAGCATAAAATAGTCAGTAACAGGTATCAGCATACCTACTATCACAAAAGGTATAAGTGACAGGATTCTTAAAAGCATGATATGTTTTATAATAAATTTCATATATATACGTCCTTTAATTTTTATGATTATCTAATCCAAGTTGTAAAATATTTAATGTAAGTATACGTTATATATGTATATTGTGTATATGTATACTTTATGCGCATATACATTAGTTATTATCTAACCAATCACTTAGATACATTTTTTCGATTGCGTGTTCAGTATTTTTTAATTCAGTAATAAATTCCAAACTATTCTTATCTAAATCATAAAAATGAATTTTAGCGTATGCCTTATCTTTATGTGGAGAAACAAAAGGCTCTTTACCTTCAAATCCAAAAGCTTCTCTTGTACTTATTTGGCGTTCTTTTAACCATGAGATTGACTTTTTAAGATTTTCCAATGACACTTCAAAAGCGACATGTCTTATAGATGGATGATATGGATATTTAGTAACATCAGTTTCCCAAATACCAAGCCAGCTCTTATTCTCTACAATCCATAAAAAGGCAACTTTATTTGGAATAATACTTTCTAGTTTTAACCCTAATTTTTCATAAAAAACAATAGATTCTTCTAGATTCGAAACGGGTAAATGTGATTCAAACAAACCTTTATCATTTAATCACCTTTTCTAAATAATTATATAACGAAATATTTTTACAATATACATATATTTACATACAATGCGCATGTATATTGTCTGCTTGCATACATCATAATTTTATTTATCCTTATGATCGTATAACAAAGCAGCATAGAAGAATAATAAACGTCATGTCCTTACTCTAATCTATTTTCATATGATTAATAACTATTACATCATATGAGCATTGAAAGGGATAGAACGTTTCCTTTATTAGCCATTGACATATAAACATCCTAATTTAGAAAGTAACGTTAAATGGGTATTTAAAGTCCATTTAAGCCACTAGATACATCAAGAATTGGTTATATATAAATCTGCATCATAAATTCTAATTCCAAAATGCTTCTACTTGTTTTAATACTGCTTCTTTTTTTCTTTCGAACGCTATCTTTTCTTCTTCTGTCATTTTATTTTGATCTTTATCATTGCTTTTTCTATTTTTTTTATTTATAAGCCATTGAGGTGTTTGTTCTATTGAAATTGATCTTGCTGGTGTAAAACTTTTTGAAGAATTATTTTTAATGGTAAATGTTTTTGCTTCATCTAAGGTTTTTACATTACCTTTTTTCCAATATTCTAATACTGATTTTATATATTTTTTAGGATAGTCAGCATTATTAGAAGCGTATTCTATAGCGTAAATAATAATGTCATCACTAAAACTGCTAAATAATGATTCTAATTCTTTTTGATAATTAGGTGTTATTTTTATATTGAATTCTTTTTGAATTCTTAAAAATAAATCATCGTAAGAACTACCACTACTTTCTGCATCTCTTTCTGTGTGGTAGTGTGTATTATTTTTATGTGTATTATTTTTATGTGTATTATTTTGATTGTGTATTATATTATCTGTACGTTTTGTACTGTTCAAATCTTTACTGTACAAATTGTACTGTTCATTTTGTACAGTAGTAGAAATTCCGTCATTACTGTACTGTTCATTTTGTACAGTAGTATTTTTTTCTTTAAGATCTAATCTTTTTAAACTTTCACTATTGTGTTTTTTTTCTAATTCTTTTATTTGATTTTCAGTTATAGGGTAAACACTAAAATAATAAAAATAATCTAATTTATTACCGTTATACACTTTAAATTGAACTATATAATTAGAATCAACTAATTCATTCCAAGCATTTTGTACTTGTCTACGTCCATTTTTTTCATAACGATTATATAATTCTGTTTTGTGTATTTCCCAGTCTTCTGGATAACTTTGTAAGTTACATAATAGTCCAATTGCTTGAAGTGATAATGCTTTGCTATCAGTGTCTTTTCTTTTTTTATCACAACTCTGCAATAACTCTCTAGGAATGACTTCGAATGGTTTCTCATTGGTAATATTTTTGATAATTGACATAATAAAAACCTCTTTCCATATTTTAGTTGGTTAGAGGCAATAAAACGTTTACAATAAAATTATTGAATATGTGTAGTTGCGACACATATTGTTTACAGTTATAATAAGATTATTATATATATATTAAAACGTTTGTGTACGTTTTATTACCTTTGAAGACATTCAGTTGCTACCAACAACTGAATGTTTTTTGTATATTTATAAGAATAACAAACTAAAAGAGTATAAACAATAAATATTGTAACAAAAAAACAAAAACAAATCACATGTAACAAGTTACATGTGATTTGTTTTTGTTATAATTGAAAATTATTTGTAATTTTGATCCTAAGAGTCATAAATAATCGTGAATAGTATGATTTTATTTTGTGGTAATGTGGTATTGTAACTTGTGACATGTCACAAGTTACTGTTATAATGAATATATTATAATACTAAGGAGTGTAATGTATGTCAGTTATAACTATTGGTAATTTCAAAGGAGGAGTAGGTAAAACTACTGTATCAACTTTATTATCATATATTGCTTCTGAGAGGTATGACAAAAAGGTTTTATTAGTCGATTTTGATCCTCAAGGTAATGCTACTCAAATTATGAAAAGAACATATCCAGAATCTATAGATGAGAAGCAAACATTTATAGATTCTCTTAAAACTGGTGATTTAGAAGATAGTATTATAAACTTATCGACTAAATTATCATTAATACCTGCAGATTCTTCACTAGCTAATTTGTCAGATATTATTGCAAAAACAGATATTGTTAAAAAACGATATATTCTTAAATCAGTTATTGATCAAATTAAAAAAGATTATGATTTTGACTATATATTTATTGATGTACCACCAACAATAAATTCAGATTTTACAAATAATGCTGTATATGCAAGTGATTATATTGCGATGGTATTTCAAACTCAACAATCAGCTTATGAGAGTAGTTTGTCGTTCGTTAACTTTTTACGAGATAGGAAAAAGGAGTCAAATTTGCCGTTTGAATTAATAGGTGCAATTCCAGTATTAATTAAGAAAAACGGTAATATTGACGAACAGATACTAGAAATATCTAAAAAAACTTTTTCAAACGCTTTATTTAAAAATCAAATATTTCAAAGAGAAAGAATTAAGAAATTTGGTGCAGAAGGTATTAGAGATAAAGATACACATGATAAAAGAGTATTGCATATGTTAGAAGCTATATATAAAGAATTAGTCAAAAGAATAGAATTAATAGAAGGGTAGGTTATTATAATGTCAGGATTTTTAGACGATATAAAAATTGAAGAACAAAAGAAAAAAGGATTTTTAGATGATATAGACACTTCAGCAGTGAAATATACAGAAAATTATAAACCAGTTGCTAAAAGTTCGACTATGAGAGTAGATACTCTGATCAAAAAAAGACTAAACCAAATGGCTTTAGACAAGGACACTTCTATAAAAGCAATATCAGATAAAGTTTTAAATGAATTTTTAAATAAAAATGGTTATAAATAGTCCTGATAAACAGAAAGTAAAAATAACAAAAGGGACTATAAAACATCTTGCATAATCTCCAATATAAATACTTAAGCTTGCTAAAATCGTTTCTATAGGTAAAATATATTTATATAGTATTGTTGTTGTGGTGATTGTAGGCAATACTAAGATTTTGATAGCAGAAAAGGTTATGCCAAAAGAATAATATTCCTAAAAAACCTCAATCTTTAATTTTCAAGATTGAGGTTTTTTCTAGATATAATACTAGCTAATTGTCCGGCATCTTTTGCAAGAGTACTCGAATTCTCGGGTTCTAAAAATGTTAAGTTTGAAAATGAAGGTACATTAATGATATATGTATCATCTCTATTTGTAAGAATAGAGGTAACACAAACTGGTATTCCTTTATTAGTATCTTTAAAGTAACGGTAAATAATTTCTAAGAATAATTTTGGATTATGCAAATCTGTACTTGAAAAATAGGCTTCAGGAAGGAGTATTTTATTCTTTTTTGAACTTTTTAATGTAAGAGTCGTAAGGTTTTCAGTAATATCCATACATTTTAATTCTCCATATAAGTTAATAGGTTTATTTAAGTATTTTTCATCAATTTCATCAATATGTATCGATGGTATAGGTGCTATCTTAGTACCATGCTCTATTACATTTTGATTATCAAAAGATACAACGCTTACTTGCGTAGCAGCTTTATCGGACTCTTTTTTTGTACTTTTATTGGGCTTGCTTGAAGAATCTTTCTGTTTCAAGACATCATTAGATAATTTAGGCTGAGAAAAGTACTTTTTAAATCCATAGTTTTGCTTAAGTCTTAGAGATGTTTCAGGTATATTACCAGAGACAATTCCTTCTACTCTTTTTCGTCTTTCTTCTTCGATTCTTTCTTTTGAATAAATACATTCAGGAATATGATTATGCATTCTAAAAGTTCTTAAATGAGGACTATTACTATTTACATATGTCAATTTGGTATCACAGTGCATTGTGGGACAATAAATATTATTAATTACAGTATGAAAATCACTGTGCTTTTTAATATCTTCTTTTTTTATAATGTAAGGATTTTGACCTTTTATTTTCACCATTGCTTCATTCATATTTAAAATCTCCTTTTAAAGTTTGTATATATTTAAATTATACAACTCAATACTTACAAACGGTATTTTTACATCTTTATTGCAATATCATATAATACGATGTTGATTTTATTTTACATATTAAACTAAAGATGCAAAAGTGGTGATTTTAATGGAAATAATAATGTATCTTAATGATATTGGTACTTTTTCATGTACAGCTAAGCCAAGTTGTTAAGTATTTCTAGTTTTTTTAAATTCCCTTAGTGAGTGAGCAGTGCCAATCGGCAACTGATTCTTTTGTCTTTTAAGATGAGAGGTTTTAAACTCACATTCTTTTTTTAAATAAAAATGTCTTACATACTACGTAAATAATTAATATTATAACTAATATACTAAAAGCAATATTAAAAGCTTCTAAATCATATAAATTAACAAAAGCAAAACTGTTATATTGAGAATCACTAATCACATTATCTATTCCTCTAGCGTCCACTTCAATTTTATTTAATAACCATAAAACGACAGATATAATAACTAACATAATTAGAGATTCAAACAATGACTTCAAAAAGCATTTCTGCATAATACCACCTATTTCATATAAATTTTGAACTTAAAAATAAGAATGATTATACGTTTTCTATAGTAAATATTTCTTTAACAATAACTACTGACAGTAGACCAAGTAATTAATTTCGTTATTTCTGGATTAAGTATAAGGCTTTCATTCTTCTCTTCTTTCGATAAATATTTCAGCTGTTGTAATTCTAAAACTCTATTCATAATATCACTTCTTTCTCTATAGATAATTACTTATCGTAATATTTATATTTTTCGCCTTGTTGATTAATGAGCTTTTGATATACATCATTATTTTTAATCATATAATCATGGGATCCTTGATCCACAACTTTACCATTTTTTAATAAGATAATATTGTCAGCATCTGTTATTGTTGAAAGCCTATGAGCAACAACAATTGTTATTTTATTTTTCATTATTTTATCCAAAGCTTTTTGGACTAATAATTCAGAATCACTATCAAGATGTGAAGTAGATTCATCTAATAATAAAATAGGAGAGTTTCTGAGAATTGCACGTGCTATAGATAAACGTTGCCTCTGACCACCTGATAATTTCATCCCTTTTTCTCCAACTTCAGTATGAAGTTTTTTCGGAAGTTTATTGATAAATGATAGAAGGTTTGAAGTTTCTAAGGCTTTATTTATATTTTCATCTGATAATTGATAATCTATTCCATATACTAAATTATCATATAATGTTCCTTCCATGATAGGTGTATCTTGACTTACATAGGCAATTTGATTTCTCCAATCACTAATATTATAATTATAGATTGACTTTTCACCAAATAAAATATCACCTTTGTCTATATTGTAAAACCTTTCTATAATAGAAAGTAAAGTTGTTTTTCCCACTCCACTTTCTCCTATTATAGCTGTTTTTTCATCTTCATTAATCTCCATGGATAAATCCGTGAAAATTTGTGTACCACTTTCATATGAAAAATATACATTTTTAAGTACAAGTTTTTTTTCATTAGTTTTCTCATTAATATTAGCTAGAGAAGTTATTTTGATTTCTTCTGATTGAGTATTTAATAATGATAAAACTCTTTCACTTGAACCCATTGCTTTTTGGTACTGAGTAAAGAGTTGTGCCATTAACGTTAATGGTGTCATGATCTGAAATATATAGAAAATTACAGCTATTAAAGAACCCACTGTTAATTCTTTAATTGTAACTTGGTATACACCAAAACCTAATATTAATACTAATACCATTAATATAGTAGTATTCATGATTGGAGATACTAAAGACATTACTTTACCAGTACTAATACCGTAATTATATAATTGTGAAATACGTTGATTTCCTAAAGTTAATTCTCGTTTCTCAGACAAAGACATTTTAACCAATCTAATATTACTTAAAGTTCTTCCAAGGTCACTTTGGAGCAATGCAGTTTCTTGTTGAGTATTTCGTGAAATAGTATACATTTTTTTCCCTAATGGAGTTATTATCAAAAAGGCTAATGGAAAAACAACAAGAAAAATAAAAGATAATTTCCAGTTTATAACAAATAAAATTATCAATGAACCAACGATAGTAATTACGCCTGTAATGGAAGGTATTAAATGATCAACAAAAAAGCTTTTCATGATATTAGTATCGTTAGTTATACGACTCATTATTTCACTGGAATTATTTTCATCATAAAATTTTATAGGCAATTTTAAAACTTTTTGCCACAAATCTTTTCTTAAATTCAAAATTATTTTTTCACCCACATAAACCATCATATATATAGACAACCCTGTAAATAATACTTGTAATATAAATAATGATACTAGTATTATTAGTAATATTACATTAAAGTCTTTTTTAACTAATAAATTTATTATTTCACTTGCCTTTAATGGGATAATTAAAGAAAAAAGTGTTTGAATAATTGAAAAAACAAGGGCTAAAATCATTATATATATAGAAGGCCTATAGTTTTTGATAATAATCATAAAATTTGAGAAACTATTATTCATTTTGACCATGTCCTTTTAAAGTTTCTTTAATAAAACAGCAAATTGCTCACCATTTTCTTCGTATTTTATACCATTAAAATCACCATATATTTTTTCTATAGTAAAACCTTCATTACATACTTCATGTTTTAAATCTTCTATGTTAAAATGTTGGTTCCAATAGTTATAAGTGATAGATTTATTATCATCGAATATTATTAAATTTCTAGCTAATGAGACTTTATTAGGGTATTTTAATGTTGAAGCTAAAGTAATATGTTTTTTCTCTGAAAATATATTATCTTTACTTGATAAATACCAAATTTGTGAATTTTCATATTCTTCGTATGATTTATCGGATAAGACATCCAATAAAACATAGCCACCTTTTTTTAAACTTTTATGTATATTTCGAATTATACTCACTCTATCTTCTACACAAAACGAACCATAAACATGGTACAAGAGTAAGCAGATGTCATATTCTTGTGTAACCTTCATTTTTATGATATCATCTTTCACATAATTTATTTTTAAGTTCTCCTTTTTTGCTTGTTTTATAGCGTAATCTAGAGAATTTTGATTGTAATCTATACCTGTTACTTGATAGCCTAGTGTAGCTAATTTTTGAGAGTAAAGCCCTGGACCACAAGCTAAGTCTAAAAGATAAGGATGAGTTTCTGCAGGCATAATAGTATTAATATGTTTAACTGTTTGATTAATAAATTTTTTACTTTTGCTACCTCCAGGGATATTTTCATCTAAATGTGTTTTTAAAACTAAATCTGCTCTCTCTGGATCTAACCATATATCTGTAGTTCCTTGTTCAAAAGGTTGAGGATTTTGTGCCAACTTTAATAAATTATTCAAAATAACTCCTCCTATATAATTAAATTATGTAGATAATGTATAGAGTCCCCAGACTCTATACATTATCTACTATACTAAATTTAACAATGATTGCTTACTGTAGATGTAAATACGCCAGTCGTTGTTACTGTCCATGTAGTAGTAATTGTTCCTTCTAATGCTTGCCCTTTACCG